>NZ_AP025159.1 GCF_019974155.1 Thermus thermophilus | reverse complement strand
TCACCCCAGCACCTCCTTCAGGGCCTCCTCCAGGCGTTCCTCGCTTCCCAGGAGCTTCGCCGCCTCCTCCCAGGGGATGCGCCAGAGCTTGCCCACCTTCTGGGCGGGGAGCTTGCCGGCGCGGATCCAGCCCCTCACCGTCTCCGGGTGGACCCGGAGGACGGCGGCCAGCTCCTCGGGGGCGAGGAACATGGGCTTGCCCACGCGGCCAGAATACCCAAAGGAGCCAAACGGTGCAAGATGGTCATTTTTCACGCCCCACCCTAAGCCCCCGTGGTATGGGGAAAGGCATGCGGGGAGCGTGGTTTCTCCTCTGGGGCGTCCTCGGCCTTCTCCTCTCGGGGTGCCTTTTCTTCTCGGACAAGCCGGCCCTGAGCCGGAGCGACGCCTTCCCCGGCGTGGGGAAGTGGGACTGCAAGGACTTCAACGGGAAAGCGAGCACCATGGAGATCAAGCGGGTCCGGGGAGGCTACCAGCTGGACAACGAGCCAGCATGGTTCAAGCGTCTGGAGGAGGGCTTCTACCTCGTTCAGCTGGAGAGCCGGGATGACACCCTGGGCAAGATCTACCCCTACTTCTGGATAGAGCTGGAGGGCGGACGCCTGCACATGAGCATCGCCTCCCCAGAGGCGATCGGCACCGCCCCCAGCAAGGCCCTTCGCGCCGGGGTTGAGCTGGAGGAGGTGATGAAGGAGGACTCCCCTCCCCCCCTCTACCGGGTGAAGGGCGAGCCCGCGCGGATTCTGCGCTTCCTCTCCTCCTTCAAGCGGAGCGAGCTGATGACGGTCTACTCCTGCCGGAAGTCCTGACGCGGAGGGGGCTTCGGGATCCCGGCCTCCCGCGCGCCAGGATCCCTGGGCCCGCGGGCTCACGGACTTCCAGACTTACAGACTCTGTAACTACCGAACTTACAGACTTCCAAATTCTGTAACTACCGAAGTTACATACTTACAGACTCTGTAACTTCCAGACTCACAGACTTCCGAACTCACAGACTCTGTTAGTCTGGAAGTATGTTCGTGGGCCGGAAGGAGGAGGGGCGGGCGGTCCTCCTCTCGGTGCGGGCCGGAAGGGGGGTGGTGCTCTCCGCCCCGCCGGGGTACGGGAAGACGGCGCTTCTCAGGGAGCTCCTCCCCGCCCTCGAGGCCTGGGCGCGGCCCTACCCGGAGAAGGCGAGGAGTCTGGCCCAGGTGTGGTGGCCCGGTGAAGCCCCTACCTGAGCAGGACCACCCGGAGCTTCCCCTCGTACCGGGCGAGGTCGGCGTCCGTGGTCCAAAGCTCCCTCGCCCCCGCCTCCAGGGCCGTGGCCAGCACCAGGGCGTCCACCAGGGGCAGGTAGAGGCCGTGGGAGAGCCGGGCCGCCCGCTCCCCGATGGTCCAGTCCGGCCAGACCACCCGGCAGACGGCGGGGATGGCTTGGAGGAGGAGCTCCGAGTCTTCCTTGGCCAGGGCGCCCTTTAAGCTCAGGCGCAGGAGCTCCACCAGGGAGAGGCCCGACACCACCCCCTCCCCCTCCCCTTCCGCCAGGGCCCGCCACAGGGCCCCGGCCTCCTCGTGCCCCTCCAGAAGGCGGAGGAAGAAGCCGGTGTCAAGGGCGGTCACGCCGCCCCTCCTCCAGGAGGCGGTGGGCCTCCCCGGCCACCTGGCCCTTCCCGGCCCGCTCCAGGACCTTCAGGCCCAAGGCCCTGCGCCGGCGCTCCTTAAGGTAGGCCTCCAAGGCCTCGGCGGTGAGGGCGCTCATGGACTTGCCCTCGTTCTCCGCCGTCTGGCGGAGGAGGCGGGCCAGGTCCTCGGGGAGGTGGACGGTTAGGCGCATACAGGAAGAGCATAACACGGGGGAAGCGAAAGGCTGGATCCGAGATCGCGGGGGTCCCTAGCCCCGGCCCCCGGGCTTCCCCAGGGAGTCCAGGACCTCCTCTCCCCGCTCCAGGTAGCCCAAGGCCTTGAGGGCCCGCACCCGGTGCTCCGCCGGAACCCGGGGGTCCATGGCTACCCCCCTCAGCGCCTCCGCGGAGAGAAGGAGGTAAGCCCGGGTGGCTTCCTCCGCCACGCGGTACACCCCCATCCGGTCCACCGCCTCCAGGAGGCCCCTGACCCGCGCCAGGGAGAGGTGTTTCCGCGCCCGGGTGGCCGCCACGTAGAGCAGGTTCTCCTCCTCCAGGTGGGCCGGGTCCGAGCCCCAGTTGACCCTCGCCGCCGCCTCCTCCTCCCACCAGGGGTAGAAGTCGTCCCAGAGGACCACCCGGTCCCACTCCCTTCCCTTGGCCTTGTGGGCGGTGGAGACCACTACCCCCGCGGCCACCTCCATCGGGGTCCACGCCCTCTCCAGGTAGGCCGCCAGGGCTTCCAGATCGGGGTGCTCCTGGGCCAGGCGCAGCACCCCGTAGGCGGGGGCGTAGCCCGCCTCCGCCAGGGCTTCCAGCTCCTCCCAGGTCTCCACCATGGCCAGGTCAGGGTGGGGGTCCGTCCGCTTTTCCCCCTTTTTGAGGAGGGCCGCGTCCCGCAGGAGGTGGACGAGCTCCTCCACGCCCCCCACCACGTGGACCCGGCCCCGGTGCACCTCGTGGGTAGCCACCACCGCCCCCACCACCCCGGCGTTGGTCCGGCAGAGGACGGTGAAGGGGGGCCGAGGCAGGGCGGCGTCCACCCGGGTGGCCCAGGGGGCCTTTCCCCGCACCTCCACGGGGCGGTCCTGCAGGGCGGTGAGGTTGCGCACGAAGCGGGCGAGGGTTTCGGCGAAGCGGAAGCTCCAGGTGAGGCGGGCCTCAGGGGCCTCCAGCCGGTCCATGGCGTTGATCGCTCCCCGCCACCCGTAGATCTGCTGGCGGGGGTCGCCCACGTAGACCCGCTGCACCCGGCCCCGGTGGGCCTCCAGGACCTTCAGGAAGATGGGGTCCAGATCCTGGGCCTCGTCCACCAGCAGGGCCTCGGCGAAGGAGAGGTCGGGTTCGGAGAGGGCCCAGAGCTTCACGTAGGCCCCGTGGGGCAGGGGGAAGGGGTCCTTGGGGTCGGTCATCCGCTTCCACAGGGTCTCCACCCCCCGCAGGACGAAGGCCTCCTCCTCGGGCCAGGTCTTGGTCCCGGCCCGCAGGGTCCGGTAGGCCAGGGGGATCATGCCCGGGTCGGGGGAGGCGGCCTCGGAGCGGAGGAAGGCCTCCAGGGTCCCCAGGACCGCGTGCAAGAGGAGGGGGTTGCGCAATCCCAGGGCCTCCGCCACGGCCTGGGCGGGGAGGTGGCCCTTGCCCGCCTGGAACTTGGCCCGGTACCCCTCGTCCCTGGCCACGGCCATGCGGAAGGCCAGGGCGTGGAGGGTGTAGGGGCGGACGTTCCGGGGGAACTTCCTCGCGGCCTCCTGCTGCACGGAGCGGTTGAAGGCCAGGTAGAGGCCCCGCTTTCCCGGGGTGGCCTCCGCCATGAGGCGCAGGGTGGTGGTCTTGCCGCTCCCGGCCACGGCCTTCACCTTGAGGTCCTGGCCGGAGCGGTAGGCCTCCACCGCCTTGAGTTGCTCCTCCGTGGGGCGCAGGGCCATCCTCCCTTGAGGATAAGGGGTGGGCCCTCCATGGGCGGCCCGTCTTACCCCCACGCCCGGCCTTTGTGGGTAAGACCGCCGGGGGACGCCCCCTCGAGGCCAACCGCCGCTCCAGTAACGACACCGTGGTCCAGGGCTACCTGCAGGAGGTTCAGAAGTACCAGGAGATGTACTACGGCTTCAACCGCCAGTACGCGAACGGCCTGGCCCAGCTCCAGACCCCCCGCACTTCCACGTCCGCTACGGGGAGCGCCAGGCCCTGGTGGCCATCCGCGACCTCCGGATCCTCGCGGGGAGCCTTCCCCCTAGGGCCTTCGGGCTGGTGGTGGAGTGGGCCTCCCTGCACCGGGAAGCGGGATAACTGGGAGCGGGCCCGGCGGGGCGAGCCCCTGAGGCCCATCCCACCCCTGGAGTAGTCTGGAGGGGATGGTGGTGGAAGTGGTGGAGGCCAGGTCCCTGGAGGGCTTAAAGCTCTGGCTCCGCTTCTCGGACGGGAAGGAGGGGGTGGTGGACCTTGAGGGCCTGGAGCTTCCCGGACTCCTCTCCTGCCTCCGGGATCCCGGCTTCTTCGCCCAGGTGCGGGTGGATCCGGAGCTCGGGGCCCCGGTCTGGCCCGGGGGGCTGGACCTGGACCCCCTGGCGCTCAAGGTAGCTTCGCTGACCTACGCCCGGGCCCTAGGCACCGGGCTTCCCCTGCCGGCGGAGGCCTCGGGGGCCTAAGTAGCCCGCTCTGGCTTGCGCCAGAGCGGGGGCCCCAAAAGAGCCTTCACAAAGCCCCACTTCCGGTGTCCCATGTGGCGAAATCAAGGCGCGGGCACTTAGAGGCTGTCGTAAAACCCTTCCACGGCCAGCTACGCGGCCCTGGCCAGCCGCTTCACCAACAAGCGTACCATGCCCAGATACACCCAGGCCTCGCTCACCCCAGGGTTGGCTTCATAGTCCTTGGCGAGCCGCCGATTCCGCCCCAGCCAGGCAAAGGTCCGCTCCACCACCCACCGCTTGGGCAAGGGCTTGAACCCCCGCTTCCACGGGAGCGCCCTTCCGCACCCAGACTCCACGCACCCCCGCGTAGGGAGGGGCCACCACCTCAAGCTCCAGCCCCAGGGAAGAGGCTAAGTGCCCTCCCCCAAGATTTTCAACTCCACACCTCCCAGGGCCTTTAGGGCCTGCACTACCGCGTCCTTCAGCTCTTCAAGGCTCCCGTAGTGCCGCCTCGGCATCAAAAACCCCTTCACCCGCCGCCAGATGTTCTCCATGGGGTTCAAATGGGGGCTGTACCGCGGCAGGTAGGCCACCTCCAGCCCCCGCCCTCGCCACACCCCCCTCCTCCCCTCCACCCCACGGGACCGGTGGAAAGGCGCGTTGTCCAGGAAAACCTTCAGGGGCTTGGTCAACCCCTCGGCCACCCGGTCCAGATACCCCCGCACCACCTCCCACCGCACCGGCCCCTCCAAAAGGGCAAAGAAAAGCCGCTCCCCCTCCCGGCCCCGCACCAGGTGCCCCACCACGTTCACCCGCCCCTCCTTGCCCCACGCCCGCGGCACCCCCTTCGCCTCCCCCCTCCGGCACCAGGCGTACGTGGGAGGCAGGGTCAGGGCAAACCCGCTCTCGTCCAAGTACCCCACCTCCATCACCCCCTCCTGAGCCCCCTTTTTGCCTCCTCTTCCTCCTTCACAAAGGCTTCCACCTCTTCCGCCTCCGGTCTACCCCTGGGCACGTACCGCGTCCGTCTCCACACATACCCCATGGCCCTGAGGTGCCGGGCCACCACCTTGGGGGCCAGGCGGACCCCGAAGCGCTCGGCTATGGCCTCCGCAAGTTGCGGGGCGGTCCAGACCCGATCTTCCGCCAGTTTCTCCTCCACGAAGGCGGCCATCTCCGGGGTGAACTTCCTGGGGGCTCCCGGGGGTTTGCGGTAGACGAGGCCTTGGAGGCCCTCCCTCAGGAAGCGCCTGAGGACGAGGTAGACGGTGGTGCGGTCCTTGTGGAAGTGCTGGGCGATCTTTGGGGCGGTCCAGCCCTGGGCCGCCAGGCGGACCATCATGGCCCACAGGCGGGTCTTCTTGTGGGTCCTTGGGTCCAGGGAGAGCTGCAGGAGGAGTCGGTCTTCCTCAGGGGTCAGCTGGATCCGAAGGGGGGCTGCCATGTTGAGATGATAAAGGATTGGCACTTAGCCGGTCCCCGTGCGGGTGGTGGCGGAAGGGGGGCTTGCCGCCTACCTGGCCTCGAACCCCGCCCAGGGCAGGGCCTACCTCCGGGTGCGGGTGCCCACGGGGACGGGGCCCTGGACCCGGAGGAGCCCCGGGGGGAGGCGGAGGCCAGGCCCCCAGCCACGGGGGTGGGGGTCCTGGTGCGTTGAGGATAGACGCCCGTCGGGGCAAGGCCCACTTGGAAGCTCTTAGGGCGGGCACCCCCTTTCCCGGAGCCCTCAACCCTGGACCCCTATCTCCACGGGCACCCGCCCCGGACCGCCACCCTCCCTTTCCACCGTCTTCCCACACAAGAGGTCTACCCTTAGGGTCGCCAGGGGAGGTCCCTGGCAGAGGAGGTAAGAGATGAAAGGAAACGCGCGCTTTTTGAGCCTTCTGGCCCTTCTGTCCCTGTCGGCGCTGGCCCAGCCCGGTCCCCCGCCCCCGGGGAACCCTCCCCCGCCTCCTGCGGCCCCCCAAGCGGCCCCCTACCAGGACTACCGCCATATGGTAAGGGCCCAGCGGGAGGTCGCCCGGGCACAGTACCTGGCGGGCCTTGTCCGTCCTTCCCCCCTCAAGGGTGAGGCCGATGGCCTGCTCAGGCGGGCCCAGGGGCTCCAGACCCAGGACCCCTTCCGGGCCAAGGAGCTCGCCGCCGCCGCGGCCAATATCTACGAAGGCCTTCTCCTGGTGGAGGGGGCTCCCTATCCCCCGGTTCCACGGGGCCCCGAGGGGTGGTCCAGGGCCTACGAGGCCCCCTACCGGGCCCAAGAGGCCATCGCCCGAACCGAGATGGAGGCGGTCTACTACCGGGTCAATAACCCCCTGGTGCGCAGGCTCCTCGAGGAGGCCAAGCGCCTCCTCTCCCAAGGGAACGACCTGGCCAAGGCCGAGGCCGCCCACCGCCTGGCCCGCGCGGCCCATCACCTGATCAAGGCGGAGAGGGGCTTCTAAAAGGGCTCCGAGGGGTCCCTCCTGTGGGGCCCCTCGCCCTTACCGGAAGGGGATGGAGATGAACAGGACCCCCTTGAGCAAAGCCCTCATCCTGGCAGGGGGCCTTCTGGCCTTGGCCGCCTGCGCGCCCTACCAACCCGGCCCCTGGCCGAGGCCCCTGGGGCCAAAAGGGCTCGAGCACTTCCTGGAACTTCTCTTGAGCCTCTTGCTCCTCGGCCTTCTGGTCCTAGCGACCGTCTGGCTCCTCGGCCAGATCCGTCGGGGAGGTGGGAGGGCAGAGGTCTTTCCCCCTTTGCGCCCAAGGAGCCTCCTCGTCCCGCGGCTTACCGCCTTGCGGGAACAGGCCGCCTCCTTGCCCCGGGAAAAGGGGGAGCGGGTCATGGCCCTGGTGGTGGAGGCCTGGGAGGCCTGGGGCAGGGGGGAGGTGGAGCGGGCAGAGGCCCTGACGGCCCGGGCCGAGGCCCTGCTTGACCTCCTGCGGGACCAGGCCTAGAATGCCAAGGACCGTGGAAGGGGGAAGGGCGCGGCGCAGACCCGTATTCGCCCTCCTGGGCATGGCCTCCGTCCTGCTCTTTCTAGCCTGGGGGCAGGCGCCCTCCCCTCTTCCCCCCGAGGCGGCCTTTGAACGGGTGAGGGCCTACCTAGGCGGGGGGAGCCTGGACGAGGTGTACAAGTACGCCTACGGCCCCAAGCCCAAGGAGGGCTGGACCGTCTATGAGTTCGGGCTTCCGGGGGTGGAGGTGTGGCTGGAGGTCGGAAGCCTTAGGGTGGTGCTGTACCGGCCCAAGAAGCCTCCCAAGCACCTCGCCGAGCCCCACCTTCCCTTCCCCCAGGTCCTCTCGCGGGTGCGGGCCCGGTACGGGGAGCCCTGGAGGCTGGAGCTAAAGCCGAAACCCAAGGAGAGGCTCTTGGTCTGGGAGGCCAGGGGGCTTTTTGGCGAAGTCTGGCTGGAAGCCGCCACGGGAAGGGAGGTGCTTCGGCGGTGAGGCTCTTGCTGGTGGAGGACGAGCCCGAGGTGCGCCGCCTGGTCAGGGAAGTCCTGGAGGAGGCGGGCTGGGCCGTGGACGAGGCCGCCGGGGTGGCCGAGGCTCTGGGACTCCTGGAGGCCTTCCCCTACGACCTCCTGGTGCTGGACCTGGCCCTGCCTGACGGGGACGGCCTGGAGGTTCTCCGCCTCGTCCGCTCCCGGGAGATGAGCCTGCCGGTCCTGGTCCTCACCGCCCGCGACGCCCCCCAGGCCCGGGTCCTGGGCCTGGAGGAGGGGGCCGACGACTACCTGGTGAAGCCCTTCTACCCCCAGGAGCTGGTGGCCCGGGCCCGGGCCCTCCTGCGGCGGAGCCGGGGCCTGGCCCACAACTGGCTGAGGCGGGGCCGGCTGGAGCTCGACCTGGAGGGGCGCCAGGCCTTCTGGGAGGGAAAGCCTGTGCGGCTTTCGGCCCGGGAGTACGCCCTTCTGGAGGCCCTGGCCCTTTGGGAGGGGGGGTTCGTTCCCCGGGAGCTCCTCTTGGAGAAGGTGTGGAACGGGGAGGAGAGCGTTGAGCCGCGCACCGTGGACACCTACATCAAGTACCTCCGCCGCAAGCTGGCCCCCGAGGCCATAGAGACCGCCCGCGGACTGGGGTACCGCTTCGTGGGATGAGCCTGCGTGCCCGCTTCGCTCTCTACGCCTTCGGGGTGGTGGCCCTGACCCTCCTGGTTTCGGGCCTGGCCCTACAGAAGGCCCTCTGGTTCTTCCTCCTGCGCCAGGTGGACCGGGAGCTTTGGAACCTGCTGGACACCTCCCTCGCCAACCTGCGGCCCGACGAGGAAGGGGTCTTGCGCCTGGACCTGGATGCGGAGCTCTTCGCCTCCTTAAGGCCCGACACCCTGGTGCTGGTGGTGGGCCCCCAGGGGCTCCAGGACGCCCTGGGGATCCTGCCCCCCCTGGACCGACTGGAGGCCCTGACCCGGGGGGAGGCCGGGGACTACCGGGTCCAGGCCCGGACGGCGGACGGGGTGAGGGTGCTCGCCGCCCGCCACCTTGGGGAGCTTCGGGAGTTGGCGTCCCTGGTGGACCGGCTCCTGCCCGTGGTCCTCCTCCTCGCAGGCGGGACGGCCCTCCTCTCGGCGCTTTTCCTCTCCTCCCGGGCCCTCGCCCCCCTGAGCCAGGCCACCCGGGCCGCCCTGGACCTCGCCCGGGACCGGGCCTGGAACCGGCGCCTCCCCCTTCCCCCCGCCCAGGACGAGGTGGCCCAGATGTTGGAAGCCTTCAACCAGGTCTTGGATACCTTGGAGGGAGCCCTGGACGCTGAGCGGCGCTTCGCCCAGGAGGCCGCCCACGCCCTCCGCACCCCCCTGACGGTGCTCCTGGGCCATCTGGAACGGGGCAGGGTGGAGGAAGCCAGGGCCCAGGCCAGACGACTTGGGGAACTGGTAGAGCAGCTCCTCTTCCTGGCCCGGTCCGAGGCGGACGCCCTGGCATGTGCTCCCCTGGAACTGGACACCCTGGTCTTCACTGAGGCCGAGTCCCTGCGCCCCGCCTTCCAGGCCAGGGGGTTGCGGCTCCTCTTGGACCTCCCGGAGGAACCCGCCCGGGTCCTGGCCAATGAGCAGGCCCTCCGGGCCATGGTGGTGGCCCTGCTGGAAAACGCCCTGCAGCACACCGCCAAGGGGGGAACGGTCCGGGTGGAGGTGCGGGGGAGCGAGCTTCGGGTGCAGAACGCCCCGAGCCACCCCCACCCGGGTACAGGCCTTGGCCTCAGGCTGGTGAACACCCTGGTGCGGGCCCAGGGGGGAAGCCTCCAGACGACAGAAGACGGGCGGGGGTTTCAGGTGACCCTCCGCCTCGCCAAAGGCTAGCGGGCCGTCCTTCCCCCCGGTCAAGGGTGAGGCCCCTCTGATAAGAAATCCTCCTGATCCTGTTCCCCAGTGCTCCCAGGCCACTCGTAGAAGAGGACACGGCCAGCGCGACGTTCTCGTGATAAGGGAAAAGCCTACGGGGAGTTCTTATGAGGGGCTACAGGAGAGCCCACGCCGCGTCCGTCAAATCGCTGGGGTATGCTCTACGAAGAGCCACCCTTTGGGCATAACACACTTTTACGACAGCCTCTTACGCCAACGCGTGACCCCAGGTCACAGATCCTCATTCTTCAGCTCCCTTTCAGGTCCCTCCCTCCCCTCTTTCCAGGGTTCCGGTATAATGCCGGGCAATGGGAAGACCGGGCCCCCTGGGGGCCCAAGGCGGCAGGGCCGCGTGAGGACCAAATAAGAGGACCCCCCGCTGGGAACTGGGAAGGGGGCAACCTTGGGAGGGGTCAGAAAACGGGAGGGGTCAGGGGAGGGGTCAAAGACCCTTCGTTTAGGCTACCCCCTCCCAGCGGGAAAGGCAATAGGCGCTAGGTGAGCGCGCGGGGGAGCTTCGTCCCCAACGCGTGAAAAGGGAGGGGTTTATGCCCCAAGAAGGATTTGAAGGGAAGGAGTATAAAGAACAAGGAGGACTCAGCGAGCGGGGCCGGGCCTTCCTCGAGGCCCTGGCCCGGAGGAAGCGGGCGAGGGGCGAGGAGCTTCCGCCCCTCTACCTGAAGCTCCTGGAGGGGGCCGCGCCCCCGGAGGAAGGGGGCCACGAGCCCCCGCCCGAGGAGGCGCCTCCCCCGGAGGACCTCCGCCGGAAGCTCCGGGAGGCGCCGCCTTCCCCGACCCTCCCCACCCGGGAGGAGCTTTCCGCCTCCCCGCCCCCGCCCGAGTGGAAGCGGGACGCCTGGGACCTCGCCGACCGCCTCCTGGCGGAAGGGGAGCGGCGGGGCACCCTGCCAGGGCTTTCCGAGCGGGAGCGGAAGGTGTACCGGACCCTCCTCGCCCTGGGCCTCGAGGTCCTGGCCCGGAGGCTGGGCCCGGGGAGGCCCCTGCCCAGGAACCTGTCCCAGGTCTCCTTCTTCGCCGTGAACGACGCCCTGGCCGTGGCCCTGGGAATCCCCCCGGCCTCCCTCTACCGGGTCCTGGCCTCCCTGGAGGCCAAGGGGCTCATCCGCCGGAGGGCCTGGCGCACCTCGGCCACCCTCAAGGGCCGGACGGGGGTCTACGCCGGCGGGACCCTCTACGCCGTGCGCCTGCCCCACCGGGAGGCCCGCCCCCGCCTGGACCTGGAGGACTTCCGCCACCCGTGGCGGGACCTGGAGGGGGACGCCCGTCAGGGGCGCACCGCTTGGAGCTTGAGAGAGTCATATACAAGTCCTCCTAAGGAGGACTCCGGGGTCCTCCAGCTTCTCCTTCGGTTCTCGTTATCCCCTGGCGAAGCCGAAACTCCGTTAGCTCTAGACTCTCTCACCGCCCTCCTCCGGGCCCGCCCCGCCGAGCGCCGGGCCCTGGTGGAGGCCCTCGCCCTCTCCCTGGCCCGGGAGTTCCGGGATCCCGGGAGCGTGCGCTTCTACGCCTGGGTCCTCTGGAACGCCCTCCGGGCGGAGCTCTACGGCCTGATGGAGGGGGCCCTCGAGGCCGTCGCCTGGGCGGTCCGGCGGGCGCGGGAGGCCGCGGCCAAGGCCCTCTGGAGCCCGAGGGGCGAAGGGGTCCGGCGCCCCGGGGCCCTCCTCGCCCACCTCCTCCGGGAGCGGGGCCTCCTGGAGCTCTTCCGCCAGACCCCCCAGTGGCGGGTGGCCTAAGTGCCCGCGCCTGGCTTTGCAACCTGGGATGTCCCGGCCGAGGCCACAAGGAGGCCTTTCGTTGTGGGGTCGTCTCTCCCGGGGACGTGGCTCGCTCAAGTAAGATCTATTTGGGACCCTGATGTGTAGAATCACCGTAAAGGGGGTTCTATGTATATCGGGGAGGTTAGGCTCTATAACTTCCGAAGCTATCGGAACGAGTCCGTCAGGCTTTCGCCAGGAGTAAACGTGATATTGGGCCCAAACAACGCTGGAAAGACGAACTTTCTCCACGCCTTAAATCTTTTGTTTGGTGAAAGCTACCCTAAGCGCGGAGATTTGGACCAGAAAGACTTTTACCATGGTTCAGACGGAAGGCCGAGTCAGCTTCTTGGGGTAGCCGCTTGCCTTTGTGGCGGTATACCCAAGGACCTTGACTGTAAAGACTGGTATGCTCAGGAATACGAGGGACCATCAGGTGAGCCGTGGGGAGAAGATTGGTGGCACGAGCTCAAGAAGGAGAGTGCTTCTTGTGATTACTTAGCAAGTGAGAAACTAGCCCAAAAATTAAGACAAGCTTCCGAGAGGGGGGAGCTCTGGGCTTATATAGTTGCCGAGTTAGAGGAGTCGGGGGCCTTTGAATTCGGTTTTCTTCTGCGGTCTGATGGGGGATGGCGTCGCCTCAGGAAGGTGCGAGACGCTGTGCGGCGCGGGATCCTGACCGCCGCCTACCTTCCAGCCTTTCGCTCCCCAAGTGATTCTTTGAGGATCACTAAGTGGAGCTGGTACGGAAAGCTTGTTAAGGATGCTTATTACCAGTACCGGGCGAAATGCGAAGAGGACTTCCGTTTGGCAGAAGATAGGCTCTCGGAGCTTATTCACAAGGCCTTTTCTGAGGTCGCCGAGGAGGTTGAAAAGCTCTTTTCGCAGTCCGTGCCCGATGTTGCAGTTCGGTTCAAAGGTGGCCCCTTCACAGCCGATGAAGCGCATAAGGCAGTCAGCATATTTTTGGATGATGGAGTAGACGCTCCCCTTCAAGAAAAGGGCGCTGGCTTGCAGAGCTTGTTGTTGATAGCGCTTTTTCAGCTCTACAGTCGGAAGTTCCATCAGGGAAGTACTCTTCTCCTTCTGGAGGAGCCTGAGAACCATTTACATCCACATGCGAGGCGCGTCCTTGCGCAATCTCTAATCATTTTTTGCCAAGGAGATCAAGGAGATGCCGAAAATCGCCATCGTCAGGTGGTCCTGACCACGCATTCAGAAGACTTCGTTCGGCTGTCTGAACCTGAAAGCTTAAAGATCGTGAGGATAGAAAGCGAAGAAGCAAACAAAACGTCCCGTTTTTGGCAGCTCGATTCCCTTGACAATTCCCCCCGCTGGAAGAGAATTCTTTGGAGAAACCCTGAGATTGTTTTTTCAAGGCACGTCATTCTAGTGGAGGGTGGCGAGGTTTACCTAGTACCAGAAATCGCTTCTAAGTTATGCGGAGAAAAGGGTATTCTGGATAAATTCGGTGTTTCAGTGGTCCGTGTGGATGGAAAAAATAACTTTAGGGCCTACGTAGAGATGCTTGACAAACTTGGAATCGGTTGGACCGTGGTCGCAGATAAAGACTATTTAAATAATTGCAGAGGTAAGGACATGAGGGAGTTTGTGACCAACCTAATTGGACGCGAACCGACCAACCTTTCGGACGAGGATCTCATAGAGAGCCTGAAGTCGGCGGGCATTTTCGTGAACGATAGAGGTTGCTTGGAAGATCTGTATTCGCAAACAGCTGAGGAATTACTAAAAGGTTCGAAGAAGGACTTAACGGCGATGAGAATAGCGGAAGCCTTGTCCGATGGAGGCGAACTAGAGGAGTTGTTTGAATACACGGATCCCTTGGTCAAGCCTATAGAGCGCGCTCTGGAAAAAGTTGGATACAAGAGATCATGAAGAAAGCGGGGGGGCCTCCTCGGAGGGGATGGCGGGCGAAAGCTCCGGATAGGCCAAAGAGTGCGACGCAAAGCGAAATTTACCCCCTCAGTACCCGCTTGTACCACACCTTGAGGGCCTCGAGGTCCCAGGCCACCACCGCCCGGCTCCCGTCGGGGTACCACCGCACCTCGTACCGCCTCGGGAACTCGGGCAGGAGCCGCTCCACCTTGGGCCACCAGAGGGCCAGGGCCTCGGGCCTCAGCACCAGGTAGTAGGGCCCCTCCCCCACCAGGCCCATCACCTGCCCCTTGGGGAGGGGCGGGGGCAGGCCGAGGCCCCCAGGGGCCTCCTCCTCCTCCGGGGCCCGCCACACCCGCACCGGGTCCCGCCTCGGCCTCCTCTCCCCGGGGGGGCGCGCCTCCTTCGGGGGCTTCGGGGGGCCTTCGGGCCCGGGCGGGGCGGGCCTTTGGGCCTCCTCCGGGCGCTCCTTGGGCTTCGCCTCCCCGGGGGCGGCCCCCTTCCCCCGCCTCCCCTCCAGGTGCGGGTTCCGGTCCCCCTCTATGGGCTCGGGGAGGGGCCTCCCCCCCTTCCGAGCCAGGACCCACTTCCCCAGGGGAAAGGCCCGCTCGGCGAGGAGCCTCCCCCCCCGCAGGGCCCCCTCAAAGCGGTAGGCCTTCCTGGGCTCCAGGAAGGCGGTGAACCCCCGGGCCCGGCCCAGGACGAGCCTGAAGGCCTCCCCGCTCTTGGGCTGGACGAGGACCACGAACCTCCTCCCGTCGGCGTGGAGGAGGATCCCGTGCACCACCAGCTCCGGCCCCTCCATGGGGCGCTTGAGCTTGAGGGCCACATGGGCCTCCGTGAGCCTTCCCTCCTCGTCCGTGCGGGGCCAGAGGGTGAAGACCCCTTCCCCCCGGTGCTCCTCCGGCTGGCTCAGGGCGTACCCGGCCACCGCCACCCGGCACCCCTCGGGCAGGCGGGGGCTCTGGAAGCCCTCCTCCAAAAGCCTCCCCTCCAGGAAGAGGGTGGCCTGGTGGGCCGGGTGGCGGGCCCCGGGCTTCTCCTTCCGCTCCTCCCTGGCCTCCTCCACGCCTCCCCCTAGAGGCCGAAGCGCCTCAGGACCTCCCGGGCCCGGTCCACCACGCTCCTCCCCGCCCCCTCGGGCTTGGCCTCCTCCTCCAGGGAGCGGAGGAAGGCCTCGAGGCTCTCCCGGGTGATGCGGGCCGAGCGGGGGGTGGGGTGAACCACCTTGAGGCGCCCCGCCTTCACCAGCCTGTAGATCGTCGTCCGACCCAAGCCGAGGGCCTTGGCCGCCTCGCTGTAGGTCAAGAGAAGCTTGCCGTCCAGAGGGTCCTTTTCGGGGGGGTTCCCCTTGGCCGTGGTGCTCTCCCGCATGCCCCCATGGTACAGAAGCGAGGCGGAGGGCCTTGGAACTTCCTGGAACTTCCAGATATCCAGACTCTGGAAGTCTGTGAGTCTGGAAGTCTGTAAGTTTGTCGCAAACTTCCGTCATTTGTCGCAACCTTCCGCCGGCCGCCCCGGTCCCTCCCCCGCCCTTTTTTCGGGGGTTTTCGCCCTCCCGGACGGAGGTCCCCTTCGGTCGGGGCTTCCCTCCTTCACTTCGCCAAACAAATCTTTTGCGAATGCTATACTCCGGTAAAGCGAGGGCGGGGGCCCTCGAGGGCACTCCAGGCCCGCCGCCCCCCGAAGGAGGTCTCATGAGCCAGCCTGACCCCCACGCCGAGCTCTTCGCCCGCTTCCGCCGGTACCTGGAGATGGAGGAGGGCCGCTCTCCCCGCACCGCCAAGGAGTACCTCATGGACGCGGGCCTCTTCGCCCGCTGGTTCCGGGAGCGCCACGGCAGGCCCCCCCGCTGGGAGGAGGTGGGGAGCCAGCACATCCGCGCCTTCCTCGCCTCCCGGGAGGTGAGCCCCTACAGGGCGGGGCGCGTCCTGGCCTCCTTGAGGAAGCTCTTCCGCTACCTGGCCGAGGTGGAGGGCCTCCCCCTCCTCAAGGACCCCACGGAGGGGGTCAAGCGGCCCAAGCTTCCCCGGAGGCTTCCCATCTACCTCACCCCGCCGGAGGTGGCCCGCCTCCTCCAGGCGGCCTACCAGAACCGTTCTCCCCGGGTGGCCCTCCGGGACTGGGCCCTCCTCGCCTTCCTCTACGGCACGGGCCTCCGCCTCTCCGAGGCCCTGGCCCTGACCTACGCCGACCTCACCTACCAGGACGGGATCCCCCACGCCATCCGGGTCCAGGGGAAGGGAGGAAAGGAGCGGGTGGTGGTCCTCTCCCCCACGGCCCAGCGGGCCCTGCACCAGTGGCTCAAGCACCGGAACCTCGAGGGCCATCCCACAAGCCCCTACATCTGGAGCCACACCACGGGGCCCAACCGGGGGAAGCCCTTCTCCGCCCGGGCGGTGGAGGCCATGGTGAAGCGGGTGGCTAAGCGGGCGGGGCTCAAGGACTGGCAGCGCATCACCCCCCACAAGCTCCGGCACTCCTACGCCAGCGCCCTGGTGGAGGCGGGGCGGGGGATTGACGAGGTGAAGGAACTCCTGGGCCACAGCAGCATCAGCACCACCCAGGTCTACGTGCACGTGTCCCGCAAGCGCCTGGAGGAGGCCGCCCGGGCACTGCCGGATGTGGTGGGGTGAGGGGTCCCCAGGGGTAGGCTAGGGTTCCTCCAGGGCGGCGCGGACTTCAAGGACTGCCCGCCCCTCCGCTTTTCGCAGCACTGCCCGGCCCTTTCGCCCGGGGGAGGTGAAATCCAGCTCCTCTTCCAGCTCGGCCACCTCCGGGTTCGCTTCCCGTTTAGGGGGGGCCAGAAAGTCCCGGAAGGCGGCGGAGTCCACGTCCAAGAGCCCCGAAGCTTCGCTCACGGAGAGCCGGTCCTCCAGGACCGCCCGCCGGACCTGGAGAAGGACCGAAGGAGGGTAGCGGGAAAGGCCTAACTCCCCCCGGGTTCTCGGGAGGGTATAGGCTCCCTGGGGAAGGCCGAGCTTCTGGGCCATGCTTTGGGGGCTGTAGGCCTTCCACTCCTCCAGCTCCTCCTTCCCAATCAGGCCCTCGTTCTTGAGCCGGAAGAGGAGAAGGGCATAGCTCACCCGGAAGTGGTGGGCAAGCAGGAGAGCTTCCTCGGGGCCGAAGCGGCCCCGCACCTTCACAAGTTCCTGTGCCTTCCGCCTGAGGGCTTTCCCGGGAACAAGGAAGTGGGCCGCCCAGGCGTTGGCAAACTCCTCCAAGGCTTCTTCCTCGGGGGTAAGCCCTTCCCGCCGGCAGACGATCCCCAGGGCCTGATGGTGGTAGAAGGCGTGGGCGAGTTCGTGGGCCAGGGTGAAGGCCTGCCTGCCCGGGGTGCTGTCCACGTTCACGAGGACGCTAAAGCCGAGACGGGGGTGCTTGTAGAAGGCGCCCCACACGGACTTCCCCGGCTCGCTGCCTAGAGAGGCCTTGTACACTAGGATCCCCACTTCCTCCAAGAAGGTGTAGGGTTCGGGAATTGCGTCCTCCCCCAGGGCGAAGGCCTTCCGAGTCTCCAGAGCCCTGCTGGAGGCCTGCCGAAGATCGGTGAGGGGGCTTCTGTAGACCCCGATTTCCTTCGGGGGCCGTTTGAGGTAGGGGGAGGGCAGGCCTTCCCCCTCCAGGAAATCGGCGTAGGCGTCCAGGAAGTCCAACCAGTTCTGGAGCTCCAAGCGGGCCTTGGGGGAAAGGCCCTCCTCTGCTTCTTCCCGCAGAAGGACCTTGAGGTCCTCCAAGGGCTCCAAGGGCCTAGGGGAGAAAAGGCTTTTCTCCTTCACCCCGTAGAGGGAGGCGAGCCTGGCGAGGTAGGCGGCTCCGGGCACCCGTTCCCCGTTCTCCCAAAGGGAGACGAGCTCCCGGGAGACCCCGAGGGCGCGGGCCACCTCCTCTTGGGTCAGCCCGGCCCGCTCACGGGCCTGGCGGAGCTTTTGGGCTAGGGTGCTTTCGCTACTGTACCTATACATCGCCGAACCACCTCTTTATAAGGAGACTGGCGTTACCGCGTTTTGTCAAACTTTATTTTTCTTATATGCCGGAATAACTCCCTTAGATAAGGGGTATTTGTTTATCATTGTCACGTATCCATGGCTAATGTATCATGTGGGCGTGCAGCGCCCCCGGTTCGTGGCCGACAACTCGGTTCTGACCAACTTCGTAGACTCAGGCCGTGCGGACCTCCTCTACCGGGTGGTAGGCCCCGTGCTCGGGCCTCCTTCCATCATTGACCCCGACCCGGAAAACCGGGTAGCGGAGTTCAACCGCTACCTGCACGGTTCCGAATGCGACCCCGTGCGGGCCGAGTACCGGCGGGCCTACCTCAAGGAGGAGGGGAGGCTTTGGGTTCTGGCCCAGGTGACCGCCACGGAAGAGGAGGCAGTGATGGATTATCTCGGCAGGTTCCCGAGGCTTCGGCGGCGGCGGGGCGACCTCGAGGCCCTCGTCCTGGCCAAAAGCCGAGGCCTCACCCTCCTCACGGACGACGGCGCCCTGCGCAAGGCAGCCGGAGCCGAGGGGGTGGCCCTCATGGGGAGTTGTGGGATCCTAGAAACGGTCGTGGGCCTTGGCCTCCTTCCCTGCCCTGAGGCCCGGGCCCTCTACGAGTTTTTCAAGGAAAAACTCAACCTTTGGAGTAAGCTAAGCCTGGAGTGCGATCCCCCAAGGTGCGAGGAGGTAGCATGAAACCCTACGCCAACTTGAGCGGAAAATCCGGTGTAGTGGCTTACGAGGAAGGGCCGGACTGGATCTGCGTGAAGTTTTCTGACGGTTCGTCCTACTTGTATACCTACCGAAGTGCAGGATCCCATCACGTGGAAGAGATGAAACGCTTAGCCCGGCAAGGTCAAGGGTTGAACGCCTACATCAACCGCTTTGTCCGGAAGCTTTACGCTTCTAAAGGGTGCTAAAGCTCTTCCTCCCTACCACCGGGGGCGGGCCCCCCTTTGAGGAGGGTTTTCTCGCCCCTGTACTGCTCCAATAAAAGGTCCACCGCCCAGCGGATGAGGGTATTCTCCGTGATCCGCTCCCCCTTCCCCCTCCTCTCCCGGTTGAGCCTCCGGGCCAGGGCGGTGAGGGCGTCCAGCTGGTCGGGGCGGAGGCGGCACTCCTTGCGGACGTAGGTGAGGTAGGGGGGGAGGGGGCGCTCCGCTTGGCCCTCGCCCGGCGGGGAGCCCTCGAGGCCCCCCCCGTGAGGGGCCTCCCTGGGCCTCTCCTCCCTGGGGGCGGGAGCCTCCTGAAGGTCCCCCGCCTCCTCCCTCACCAGCTCCGCCAGGCGCTTCCGCTTCACGCCTCCCTCCTTTCCGGGGTCCGGGCGAGCTCCCTGAGGAGCTCCTCCGCCACCCGGCGGTAGTCCGCCTCCGCCTCGCGGGCGTTGGGGCCGCGCCAGCGGGTGATGGGCTTGCCGTCCAGGGCGGCCCGCTCGTGGGCCTTGTAGGCCCGCACGAAGGCGTGGAAGGCGGGCACCCCGGCCTCCATGAGGGCGGTCTGGGCCTCGAGGGCCTCCCCCAGGCTCCGGGGGTCCACCCGGGTGAGGAGGACCCGGTGGGCCACCCCTAGGGGGCGGACGGCCTTGCGCACCGTTTCCACCAGGGCCTCGAGGTCCAGGGGGGCGGGGGGCGTGGGGAGGACGGCGTAGTCCGCCGCCCTGAGCACCGCCTCCAGGGCCTCGGAGCGGAGGGCGGGGGGCGTGTCCACCACCACCACCCCGTAGCCCTTCACCCGCCTCAGGCGGAGGAGCAGGGCGGGGTCCGTCTCCTGGGCCAGGTCAAAGGGCATCTCCCCCCGGCCCGCCCACCAGGAGGCGGAGCCCTGGGGGTCGGCGTCCACCAGGAGGACGGGGCCCCCCTCGGCCAGGATGGCGGCCAGGTTGACGGCGGTGGTGGTCTTGCCCACCCCGCCCTTGCCGTTCACCACCGCCACCACCC